>NZ_CP034900.1:633005-633406 GCF_005082365.1 Buchnera aphidicola (Artemisaphis artemisicola)
TATGCTGAGACGGTTCTTCTTGGTTGTATTCTAAATTTTTTTCATGAGGGGTAAAAGGGTATTGCCAATAGAAAGAAAAAATTATAAACATCAGAAATATTGCAATCAAAATAATAATGTTTTTCTTTAATAAATTAAACATTTTAGCTCCTCTTAAATTTCAATAGTTTTTAAATCTAATTTTATACTTTTATTATACTAGCTTAATTATTTTTATTAAAAAATATTTTTTTAAAATTTTTTTTCCATGAATGCAATAAGGATTATTTTAATTAAATTTATTTTCTTTATTTTATCTTAAAATCATACAATATGAAAAAGTTATTCGTATAAAATCACTAATTGTACACAGTTAATTAAAGTCATAAGTTCTTTTATTATCAATACGACAGACTACTTAT
>NZ_CP034901.1 GCF_005082365.1 Buchnera aphidicola (Artemisaphis artemisicola)
ATTTTTTTTTGAAATAATTTATAAATGAGAACTAAATTTTTTTCTATTTAAAAGAAAATTGGGTATTGAATCTTCATAAAATTCGATTTCTTTAGAAAGTTTCATAGTTAAATCAATATCATCTAAATTATTTAATAAACGAAAATAATTAAAATCATCTAAATCAAATAAAAAATCTTTTTGATTTATAATAATTCTTTTATCAATTAAACTAATTTTACAATTAATACCTGTATTTTTTTTAACAATATCAAAAATAGAATCAATTTCTTGATTTTTTAAAGTAACTAAAAGAAGCTTATTATTAAAACTATTATTATAAAAAATGTCAGCAAAACTAGGAGCAATTATTGCTCTAAAACCATAATCTAATAAAGACCAAACAGCATGTTCTCTTGAAGATCCGCAACCAAAATTTTCTCGTGTCAACAAAATAGTTGCATTTTTATAAATTTTTTTATTTAAAATAAAATCTTTATTTTTTTTAGATTGTTTTTCATCAAGAAAACGCCAATCATGAAATAAATATTTACCAAATCCAATTTTGTTTATACTTTTTAAAAATTGCTTAGGAATAATAATATCTGTATCTATATTAGACACATCTAAGGGTACAATAATACCAGTATATTCAGTAAACTTAAACATTTTTAATTAATCTCACTATTATCTAAATTTCTAACATCAAAAAATTTTCCATATATTGCTGCTGCAGCAGCCATAATAGGACTAACTAAATGAGTTCTACCATTTCGACCTTGTCGACCTTCAAAATTTCTATTACTAGTAGAAGCGCAACGTTCATATTCATTTAATTTATCCTTATTCATTCCTAAACACATAGAACAACCTGGCAAACGCCACTCAAAACCTGAATTAATAAAAATTTTATCTAATCCTTCATTTTCAGCTTCTTTTTTGACTAATTGAGAACCAGGAACAACAATAGCTTGTACATTATTAGAGATTTTTTTATTTTTTAATATTTTAGATGCTGCCCTTAAATCTTCTATTCTAGCATTAGTACAAGAACCAATAAAAACTTTGTCTATTATAACATCAGTTAAATAAGTACCTGGATTTAAATCCATGTATTTACAAGCAGATTTTGCTAAATTTTTTTTAACAATACTATCAAAACTATCAAATTCAGGTATTTTTTCATTAATCGAAATCACTTGATCTGGACTAGTTCCCCATGTAATTTGAGGAGAAAGATTTGATATATTAATAGTAAAAATTTTATCAAAACAAGCATCTTTATCAGATTTTAAACTATTCCAATAATTAACAGATTCTTTCCAAAAACTAGAATGAGGTGAATATATTCTATTTTTTAAATATGAATATGTAATTTCATCTGGAGCTATTAATGCAGATTTTGCACCCATTTCAATAGCCATATTACAAATTGTCATTCTTGCTTCCATACTCATATTTTTAATTACATTACCGCAAAATTCAATAACATATCTACTACTTCCAGATGATCCTAATTGTCCAATAATAAACAAGATTATATCCTTGGCAGTAATAAATTTTTTTAGTTCACCTATAATTTCTATCTTCATAGTTTTTAAACGTTCTTGTCTTAAAGTTTGAGTAGCAAGAACATGTTCTACTTCTGAAGTACCAATACCAAAAGCTAATGCTCCGAATGCGCCATGTGTTGAAGTATGAGAATCACCACATACAATTGTCATCCCTGGTAATGTCATGCCTTTTTCAGGACCTATTACATGTACAATTCCTTGATTAGGATTTTTTAAATCATATAACGCTATACCAAAATCGTTACAATTTTTTATTAATTGTCTCATTTGATTTTTTGCCATCGTACCTGATGCATTGATATCATTATTTTCTGTCGGAACGTTATGATCCATAGTGGCAAATGTTTTTTGAGGTTGCCTAACTATACGTTTTTTATTACGTAAAGAATCAAAAGCTTGAGGAGATGTAACCTCATGAAGTAAATGTAAATCTATATATAAAATTGCTCCATTTCTTCTATTTTTATCTACAATATGTAAATCATATATTTTTTCATATAATGTTTTTTTCATTTTATTTACCATTTATTAAAGAATCAGCAATTGCACTTCCCATTTTACTTGTTGTCACATAATTATCATTATTACATATATCTAAAGTTTTATAACCTTTACGCAAAACATCATTAACAGAATAATCGATTTTATCTGCTATTTGATTTAAATTCATTCCATATCTTACTAACATAGAAAGTGAAAGAATTTGAGCTATAGGATTTGCAATGTTTTTACCTGTAATATCAGGAGCAGATCCTCCAGCTGGTTCATATAAACCAAAGTTTTTTTCATTTAAACTTGCTGATGGTAATAATCCAATAGAACCAGTAATCATAGCACATTCATCTGAAATGATATCTCCAAACATATTTGAACATAATAAAACATCAAATTGATTAGGATTTTTAATAATTTGCATGACAGCGTTATCAATATATAAATGAGATAAATTAACATCTGGATATTTTTTTGAAATTTTATTTACTGTTTTTCTCCATAACAAAGAACTTTGTAAAACATTTGATTTATCTATAGAACAAACTTTATTTTTTCTAGTGCTTGCTAATTTAAAAGCTACATCAGCAATACGACTAACTTCATATTCATAATAAATCTCTGTATCAAAAGCATATTGAGAATTATTTTTTATGCCTTCACCTTTTGGTTCTCCAAAATAAATACCTCCTATTAATTCTCGAACACATAATATGTCAAAACCACTTTGAATGATATCAGGACGTAAAGGAGATAAATATTTTATTTCTGGATATAATTTTGATGGTCGCAAATTACAAAAAAGATTAAAATGCTTTCTTAAAGCAAGCAAAGAAGCGATTTCAGGACGATCTTGTAAAGAAAGCTTATTCCATTTTTTACCTCCAACAGAACCAAATAAAATGGCATCAGCATTTTCACATCCTATCAATGTTTTTTTTGGTAAAGCAAAACCATCAGAATCAATAGCTATACCACCAATATTAAATTCTTCTGTTTCTAAGGATATAAAAAAATGTTTTTTTAAAACATCTAAAACTTTATATGCTTCTTGCATTACTTCAGGACCTATTCCATCACCAGGTAATACTGCAATACGATAGTTTTTTTTCATAAAAAAATGTTCCCTATTAAGATAATTATTATATTCAAAAAATTAATGGGTTTTTAAATTTTTTAAAAGATTTAATTTTTTGTTAACTTGTTTAATTTTCCATATATTATTTAATACATTGACCATAGCTTGAGCTGATGATTCAATAATATCAGTAGCTAAACCTATCCCATGAAATTTACGTTGTTGATATTCTACTAAAATATCAACTTGTCCTAATGCGTCTTTTCCTTTTCCTTTAGCAACTAATTGAAACTTTTGCAATGTTATAGGGAAATTTGTAATTCTATTTAACGCTTGATAAATAGCATCTACTGGTCCATTACTTGTTGTAGAAGATTCTGTATATATTTTTTCACCACATAATAATTTAACAGAAGCTGTAGATAAACCATTAGAGATAGATTGAACACTAAAAAATTTTAAAGAATAGTATTCTAAGTTTTCTTGTTGTTTATTTATAAATGCTAATGCTTCTAAATCATAATCAAAAACTTGTCCTTTTTTATCTGCTAATTTTAAAAAAGCAGCATATAATTCATTTATATTATAATCACTATCTTTATAACCCATTTTGTCCATGTAATATTTTACAGCAGCTCTTCCAGAACGAGAAGTTAAATTAAGTTTTACTTCCTTTAAACCAATACTACTAGGTTCAATAATTTCATAATTTTTCCTATTTTTTAAAATACCATCTTGATGAATACCTGAAGAATGTGAAAACGCATTACTACCTACTATAGCTTTGTTAGAAGGAATTGGCATATTACAAATTTGACTAACAATTTGACTAGTACGATAAATCTCTTTGTGCTTTATATTAGTAGAAACTCCCAAAATGTCTTTTCGTACCTTTATAGCCATAATAACTTCTTCTAATGCTGTATTACCGGCTCGCTCTCCAATTCCATTTATAGTTCCTTCTATTTGTCTAGCACCCGCTTGTATAGCTGATATAGAGTTTCCTACAGCCATACCTAAATCATCATGACAGTGTACTGAAATAACAGATTTATGAATGTTAGGTACTTTTTCAAATAAATTTTTAATTATATAAGATAATTCATTAGGTATAGAATATCCTACTGTGTCAGGTATATTAATTGTTTTTACACCCGTATTTATTAGTTTTTCTATAATACGACATAAGTTATCTAAGGTAGTTCGACTTGCATCTTCACAAGAAAATTCAATATCATCGGTGTAACGTAAAGCTTTTTTAACTGAAAAAACAGCCATATCTATAATTTCATTAAAATTTTTTCTTAGTTTAGATTCCATATGCAGTGTTGAGGTTGCTAAAAAAATATGAATTCGAAATGCTGAAGATAAAGACATTGCTTGACCAGCTGCATCAATATCTTTTTCTACGCAACGAGCTAAGCTACATATTCGACTGTTTTTAATTTTTTTCGATATGGTTTCTACTGATTTAAAATCTCCGGGAGATGAAATAGGAAAACCTACTTCTATAATATCTATTCCAGATTTTTCTAAAGATAATGCAATTTGTAATTTTTCTTTTACACTTAAGCTTGCTTGAAGTGCTTGTTCACCATCACGTAGAGTCGTATCAAAAATTATAACTTTAGAATTCATGAAATTATCTCATTTTAGAAGTGTTATGATTATTTAAAAAAATAAATTTATACAATNNATTGTATAAATTTATTTTTTTATTTTTTTTTGTGTAATTTACATAAATTAGTATATTCAATATCTATCTTTTTTTTAAGACCTTTAGGCCCTATTTTTGTTAATTCTCTTGCTGTGTAATATCTTATTAAAGCATTTAAAATTTTTTTTCTAGCTGATTTTTCATCTAATTTTGAGATAACCTCTCTATCTGAAAAAGAAATAAAGATTTTTCTTTCTTGTATTTTAGATTTTTCAGAATATTTTACTTGTTTAGATAAAAAATCATCTATTTTAGATTGTGAAATATTACACAACATAAAAAACATAGGTGTTAAATATATTTTTTTAGGTATATAATTACTTATTGATCTTCTTTTTATTCTCCTACATTTGATAAAACCCATTGGTTCTAAAAATTCATTTATCAAGCGTGAAGCACGAGTAATAGATTTATTACCAGAATTTGAAAAAGTGGATAATCCACATTCATCTGCTAATTTTTCAATAGAAGCTTCAACTAATTTAGAATTAACATTATAATAATATAACATGGCTAACACTATAGCTCTCATAGCACAAGCTCGATGTTCATTTAATCTTCTAAATCGAAGTAAAATATTACCAGTTTTAGGATCTATAGGCAACAAAGTATAATTTAAATTATTTCTAGCAACATCTATTTCTGATGCCTTTTTCATTGCATAACAAACAAATGCAGATCTTTTTTTTTCATTTTTAGGTGGATTAAAAACTGGTTTGGGATTATATATATAATTTTTTCTAGGCACTAAATACACTTGATTAAGTAAAATATATTTTTAAAAAAATTTAAAGCAATCAACATGTTATATTTTTTAATATGTTATTATAAATATAACACTACTATAAAAAAAGTTCAAATTTTTATTTATTTAAATTATTAATGAATAATATGTTTTTTTTTACTCATTTTATCAATATAAGCCATTCCAAAAGCTGATAATACAAATGTTAAATGGATTATAACACACAACAAAATCTTATTATCTAATATTTTTTCTGCTTCCATAAAAAGTCGTAAAAGGTGTACAGAAGATATTGCAACAATAGACGATGCAACTTTGTTTTTAATTGAATTTACATCCATAGTGCCCATCCATCCTAATCTTTTCTTATTATCTTGTATATCCATTTTAGAAATAAAATTTTCATAACCAGAAAACATAACCATCACTAATAAACCTCCTACTAAAGCTATATCAATTAATGATAATACAACTAAAACTAATCCAGATTCTGACATAGCTATAATATCTGGAATAATAAATACGATTTGTTGAAAAAATTTTAAAGTTAATAATATAAATCCAAATGATAAACCTACATATACAGGAAACATTAACCAGCGAGATGCATATATACCCTTTTCAATAATCTTTTCCATTTTATTTTCCTAAGTAATTTTTTTAATAAAATTTTTTAAAACACTAATTTTTTATATTAAAATATTTCGATAATGTTTAAAAAATTAATAAAAATTTTAACAACTTATATTGAAAATAATTAAATTGTATGACAATATATGTTTTGTATTTATGAATTATATTTATTCATAAAAAAAAATAAAAGTAAAGTATATATTTTTAAATATAAAAAAATTAATTTCATATTATTTCAACATATAACAATTCAATTCATATTACTTTAAGCATTATGTCATGATATCAAGAAAACTTTATATACATAATCCAAATCCAATATTTATACCACCAAAACATAACAAACGAAGGCCTTCCTTTATTTGTTATGCTATGAAAAGGGCATCAGAAATAGATGTTGCTAGATGTGAATTAAACTATATTTTACAAGTTAAGAATAATACTTTTTTAAAAAGATTTAGAAGATTAAATGAACATCGAGCTTGTGCTATGAGAGCAATGGTTTTAGCTATGCTTTATCATTTTAATATTTCTTCTGAATTAGTTCAAGCATCTGTAGAACAATTATCTGATGAATGTGGTTTATCTACAGTATCTAAAGCAGGAAATAAATCTATAACTCGAGCGTCTAGATTAATTACTAATTTCATGGAACCTATGGGATTTGTTACTTGCAAAAAAACCTGGGATAGAATATTAGGTAATTATATGCCTAAAATGATTACATTAACTCCTTTGTTTTTTATGTTATTGGGAATTTCTGAGAAAAAATTAATAAATGCTAAAAAACAACAATTAGGATGGATTAATAAAAATCTTATAAATAAAGGTCTAAAGCCAATTACAATGACTGATGCCAAGAGACGATCTAAGGATACTCAAATCAAAAATATTTTTAAATATAGAATATCTAAACATGCTTTTTATAAAAAGAAAAGACACGCCCAACGTTTAATTTCTTTAGATGAAAAAGAAGCTAGACAAACAATTCTTCGTGCTTTAGTCTCCAAATATACTGTTAGTGAATTAACTAAATTAGGTCCTAGTGGTCTTAAAAAACAAGTTAATATTAGTTATTATTATTTAAGGAAAATAGCTACAAATACATATCCTGAAAATTAAAAAAGTTTTAAATATAGATTTTTTTAATGCGTTTTTTTACGTAATTTTCTTATTTTTAAAATTTATAATATACCTACTTTTGGTATTTTATTTTTCTTATATTTTTTAAATTTTAAAAAAAAAAAAATTTTAATATGATTTTTATATTTTTTTTTTTTTAAATTTTAATAAATGCATGTTGTTTTTTTATTATATGCTTCTTATGTAATAAATGCAAAATAACATATCTTTAATCTTATATATAAAAAAAATAAACATAAATTATTTCAAAAAAAAAT